>NZ_JBPPZT010000002.1:0-3518 GCF_051373205.1 Flavobacterium sp. 3HN19-14 | reverse complement strand
TTTTTTTTGGAATTTTTTTTTTGGAATTTTTTTTTTGCGCTAACAACCTCCTGCCGTTTTGCCCGTGCATATCGGTCACGAACAAATCTGATTACTAAACACAGTAGCCTGGATTTGTTCTATCAGTAATCGACCTTATTCCTAATTAAATAGAGCAAATCCCCTTATTGGGGGTAAGACATGAAGATGCCAGAAAAACATGACCTGTTGGCCGCCATTCTCGCGGCAAAGGAACAAGGCATCGGGGCAATCCTTGCGTTTGCAATGGCGTACCTTCGCGGCAGATATAATGGCGGTGCGTTTACAAAAACAGTAATCGACGCAACGATGTGCGCCATTATCGCCTAGTTCATTCGTGACCTTCTCGACTTCGCCGGACTAAGTAGCAATCTCGCTTATATAACGAGCGTGTTTATCGGCTACATCGGTACTGACTCGATTGGTTCGCTTATCAAACGCTTCGCTGCTAAAAAAGCCGGAGTAGAAGATGGTAGAAATCAATAATCAACGTAAGGCGTTCCTCGATATGCTGGCGTGGTCGGAGGGAACTGATAACGGACGTCAGAAAACCAGAAATCATGGTTATGACGTCATTGTAGGCGGAGAGCTATTTACTGATTACTCCGATCACCCTCGCAAACTTGTCACGCTAAACCCAAAACTCAAATCAACAGGCGCCGGACGCTACCAGCTTCTTTCCCGTTGGTGGGATGCCTACCGCAAGCAGCTTGGCCTGAAAGACTTCTCTCCGAAAAGTCAGGACGCTGTGGCATTGCAGCAGATTAAGGAGCGTGGCGCTTTACCTATGATTGATCGTGGTGATATCCGTCAGGCAATCGACCGTTGCAGCAATATCTGGGCTTCACTGCCGGGCGCTGGTTATGGTCAGTTCGAGCATAAGGCTGACAGCCTGATTGCAAAATTCAAAGAAGCGGGCGGAACGGTCAGAGAGATTGATGTATGAGCAGAGTCACCGCGATTATCTCCGCTCTGGTTATCTGCATCATCGTCTGCCTGTCATGGGCTGTTAATCATTACCGTGATAACGCCATTACCTACAAAGCCCAGCGCGACAAAAATGCCAGAGAACTGAAGCTGGCGAACGCGGCAATTACTGACATGCAGATGCGTCAGCGTGATGTTGCTGCGCTCGATGCAAAATACACGAAGGAGTTAGCTGATGCTAAAGCTGAAAATGATGCTCTGCGTGATGATGTTGCCGCTGGTCGTCGTCGGTTGCACATCAAAGCAGTCTGTCAGTCAGTGCGTGAAGCCACCACCGCCTCCGGCGTGGATAATGCAGCCTCCCCCGACTGGCAGACACCGCTGAACGGGATTATTTCACCCTCAGAGAGAGGCTGATCACTATGCAAAAACAACTGGAAGGAACCCAGAAGTATATTAATGAGCAGTGCAGATGAGTTGCCCATATCGATGGGCAACTCATGCAATTATTGTGAGCAATACACACGCGCTTCCAGCGGAGTATAAATGCCTAAAGTAATAAAACCGAGCAATCCATTTACGAATGTTTGCTGGGTTTCTGTTTTAACAACATTTTCTGCGCCGCCACAAATTTTGGCTGCATCGACAGTTTTCTTCTGCCCAATTCCAGAAACGAAGAAATGATGGGTGATGGTTTCCTTTGGTGCTACTGCTGCCGGTTTGTTTTGAACAGTAAACGTCTGTTGAGCACATCCTGTAATAAGCAGGGCCAGCGCAGTAGCGAGTAGCATTTTTTTCATGGTGTTATTCCCGATGCTTTTTGAAGTTCGCAGAATCGTATGTGTAGAAAATTAAACAAACCCTAAACAATGAGTTGAAATTTCATATTGTTAATATTTATTAATGTATGTCAGGTGCGATGAATCGTCATTGTATTCCCGGATTAACTATGTCCACAGCCCTGACGGGGAACTTCTCTGCGGGAGTGTCCGGGAATAATTAAAACGATGCACACAGGGTTTAGCGCGTACACGTATTGCATTATGCCAACGCCCCGGTGCTGACACGGAAGAAACCGGACGTTATGATTTAGCGTGGAAAGATTTGTGTAGTGTTCTGAATGCTCTCAGTAAATAGTAATGAATTATCAAAGGTATAGTAATATCTTTTATGTTCATGGATATTTGTAACCCATCGGAAAACTCCTGCTTTAGCAAGATTTTCCCTGTATTGCTGAAATGTGATTTCTCTTGATTTCAACCTATCATAGGACGTTTCTATAAGATGCGTGTTTCTTGAGAATTTAACATTTACAACCTTTTTAAGTCCTTTTATTAACACGGTGTTATCGTTTTCTAACACGATGTGAATATTATCTGTGGCTAGATAGTAAATATAATGTGAGACGTTGTGACGTTTTAGTTCAGAATAAAACAATTCACAGTCTAAATCTTTTCGCACTTGATCGAATATTTCTTTAAAAATGGCAACCTGAGCCATTGGTAAAACCTTCCATGTGATACGAGGGCGCGTAGTTTGCATTATCGTTTTTATCGTTTCAATCTGGTCTGACCTCCTTGTGTTTTGTTGATGATTTATGTCAAATATTAGGAATGTTTTCACTTAATAGTATTGGTTGCGTAACAAAGTGCGGTCCTGCTGGCATTCTGGAGGGAAATACAACCGACAGATGTATGTAAGGCCAACGTGCTCAAATCTTCATACAGAAAGATTTGAAGTAATATTTTAACCGCTAGATGAAGAGCAAGCGCATGGAGCGACAAAATGAATAAAGAACAATCTGCTGATGATCCCTCCGTGGATCTGATTCGTGTAAAAAATATGCTTAATAGCACCATTTCTATGAGTTACCCTGATGTTGTAATTGCATGTATAGAACATAAGGTGTCTCTGGAAGCATTCAGAGCAATTGAGGCAGCGTTGGTGAAGCACGATAATAATATGAAGGATTATTCCCTGGTGGTTGACTGATCACCATAACTGCTAATCATTCAAACTATTTAGTCTGTGACAGAGCCAACACGCAGTCTGTCACTGTCAGGAAAGTGGTAAAACTGCAACTCAATTACTGCAATGCCCTCGTAATTAAGTGAATTTACAATATCGTCCTGTTCGGAGGGAAGAACGCGGGATGTTCATTCTTCATCACTTTTAATTGATGTATATGCTCTCTTTTCTGACGTTAGTCTCCGACGGCAGGCTTCAATGACCCAGGCTGAGAAATTCCCGGACCCTTTTGCTCAAGAGCGATGTTAATTTGTTCAATCATTTGGTTAGGAAAGCGGATGTTGCGGGTTGTTGTTCTGCGGGTTCTGTTCTTCGTTGACATGAGGTTGCCCCGTATTCAGTGTCGCTGATTTGTATTGTCTGAAGTTGTTTTTACGTTAAGTTGATGCAGATCAATTAATACGATACCTGCGTCATAATTGATTATTTGACGTGGTTTGATGGCCTCCACGCACGTTGTGATATGTAGATGATAATCATTATCACTTTACGGGTCCTTTCCGGTGAAAAAAAAGGTACCAAAAAAAACATCGTCGTGAGTAGTG